>NZ_JBISCC010000128.1:0-387 GCF_044385915.1 Thalassobellus citreus
GATATTCCTCAAAATGTAGATGCTGGTACTGACGGTGCTGTAGTTAATTATACAACTCCTGTTGGAACTGATAATTCTACTGGTGCTGTTACTACTCAAATTGCTGGTTTAGCTTCTGGTTCATTATTCCCAGTAGGGACAACTACTAATACGTTTCGTGTTACTGACATTTGTGGAAATACTGCTGAGTGTAGCTTTGATGTTACTATTACTGATAATGAAGACCCTGAGATTGTATGTCCTGGTGATATTCCTCAAAATGTAGATGCTGGTACTGACGGTGCTGTAGTTAATTATACAACTCCTGTTGGAACTGATAATTCTACTGGTGCTGTTACTACTCAAATTGCTGGTTTAGCTTCTGGTTCATTATTCCCAGTAGGGACA
>NZ_JBISCC010000012.1:0-201 GCF_044385915.1 Thalassobellus citreus
GGTAAATGGATAATAGATAAAATTGCTGGAACTTGGATTTCGTAAAAAAATACGTGTGGTAACAAAGCATAAAATTAATGGCTAGTTTTAGCTTACTTGGAAAATTCCTTCGGAATTTTCCGCTGGCAAGTTTCTATTTATTAAATTAGTGCTTAAACGCGCCACTAATATTATACGTAACCGTTGGGTTTAATGCTGCTC
>NZ_JBISCC010000033.1:0-291 GCF_044385915.1 Thalassobellus citreus
GCAGAAATGTCACCATCTTTATTATCAGAAGCCGTAGCGCCTAATTCAGAATAAGTATCACCAACATTAATATCGATAGACGCTGCTCCCGTAAGAGTAATAACAGGTGCCGTTGTATCAGGAATCACATTCACTGTTCTAGTGACTTGCGTTGCAGGATTTCCAGCCGCATCAGAAACATTGTAAGTAATAATATAAGTACCTGCTACATTAGAATTAACAGTATCACCATCAATAACAATGTTTGCAGAAATGTCACCATCTTTATTATCAGAAGCTGTAGCGCCTAAT
>NZ_JBISCC010000073.1:0-636 GCF_044385915.1 Thalassobellus citreus
GGACAAACCTATAATTTATTTGATTTACTAACAGGTGAAGATCAAACAGGAACATGGAGTGATGATGATTCATCAGGCGCTTTAAGTGGAAACACAGTTACACTAGATGGACTTGCACCAGCAACTTATAATTTTACTTATGATGTAGCAGCAATAGGAATTTGTGATGATGTAGATGTAACAGTTCAAATTATCGTAAACCCACAACCAAACACAGGAACACCATCACCAGCTATATTTTGTGAAAATGATATAGCAGGAAACTCTCCATTAGATCTATTTGGACAATTAACAGGAAATGATTTAGGAGGAACTTGGTATGAAGGTTCAGATAATACAGGTACAGCAATTGTTGATCCGTCAGCATATGACATAACAGGATTGGTAGTTGGTTCATACAATTACACATATAGTATTACCAACGGGTTTGGATGTACAAATAGTTCAACAGTAGTTGTAACAATAGACCCAGCACCAGAATCAGGAACAGCAAATACACCAGTAGAATTTTGTTTAGAAGCAATAACAACAGGACAAACCTATAATTTATTTGATTTACTAACAGGTGAAGATCAAACAGGAACATGGAGTGATGATGATTCATCAGGCGCTTTAAGTGGAAACACAGTTACACTA
>NZ_JBISCC010000026.1:0-440 GCF_044385915.1 Thalassobellus citreus
GGTTCTAAGACTAAATCTCGGATAACATCCAAAAGCTCCATTTCATTATGCGGAATCATATCCAAGACATACCCTAACACTTCTTTGATGTTATGTTCTGGGTCAGATATAGAACGTGTTGAGCAGTAATCGGCTTCCATAGCTAATATGCAGACCTTTAACAGATTCGAAATCATGAACGAAGTCTCTAAATAGCCTTCAGTAACTAATCCAATGGTATAATGTCCTTCTTTAAAAGGATAAGGAGACAAAGAAGAAAAATCCTTTTTGGATAAGGATTTAATGAAATTGGATAACTCCATGTCATTTGGTTCTGAGCTTTGTTGTTGAGTAACTTTGATATCTTTAGTATTTGATACTTCAACAATACAGGTGTTCAGTTTGTTTTTGAATAGTGACGTAGCCAATGCTTCCATTTTATGAGCTTTCTCTAATATTTT
>NZ_JBISCC010000034.1:0-236 GCF_044385915.1 Thalassobellus citreus
GACTTTAAAAACTATAAATTAAAACAGGAATCTGAATCTGTCAACTTTGGAGAACCATTTTATCCTGACCCAAAAAATCGAAATACATATATATTGTCGACTTGGATTGATAAGTATAGTAGCGATTTTGAAATTAAGTCAGATAGTTTAATAATATATCTAAATGAAAACAATTTAGTAAAAGAAATTGAACGGATTAAAGAGAAATTGAAAAATAAAAACAGTGGCTAACAAAG
>NZ_JBISCC010000045.1:0-525 GCF_044385915.1 Thalassobellus citreus
AACCGTTGCCAAACATATATGAAAATAGAAAATCATAAAATATTTTGTCTTTTTATTTTTACCTTATTCAGTAACTTAACTATTGCACAAAATGATATTTATTTTTTGATAAATAAGAATGATTCACTTATAAAGACACAAATCTCAAAAGAACCAAAATCTTATGCAGGATACAGCATATTCTACGATAAGAAAGTTCATACAAAGAAAAACAATACTCCGAAATTTAAAAAGTCAATATCTAAAGGAATAATCACAGTTTGGGAAGAAGATCCTAAATATGATTATTATGTTTATGAAAGACCATCTGTTCCATTTAGTTTTTTAAAAGGATTAGACAAATTAGTTGACCAAAAAGAGTTGAAAGATTTAAATGTTATTACCGAGAGAAAAGATTTTCTGAATATTGGAAATAATGGAAGTTTTGACGGATTGGGTTATACTTACTATTTCATTGAAAAAAAAGAGAACAACAAATATCTTATAAGAAAAGTTTACCCTGTTATTTTTGAATAATTAACAAAA
>NZ_JBISCC010000050.1:0-255 GCF_044385915.1 Thalassobellus citreus
AGCCACAAAAATGATGGCAGCTACTCAGGATTTAGTTCCTAACTGGTTAACAGCAACACCAGACCCTAATGTAGCAGTAGGTCATTTATGCGAACCTTTTAAAGTAGAAATGGTAATTCGTGGTTATATGTCTGGACATGCAGCACGCGAATATAAATTAGGAAAACGCATGCTTTGTGGTGTACCCATGCCAGAAGGAATGAAGGAAAACGATGCGTTTCCAGAGCCAATAATCACGCCAGCTACAAAAGCAGA
>NZ_JBISCC010000077.1:0-5846 GCF_044385915.1 Thalassobellus citreus
TCTACTGTGGGCAACAAAGTATAAGGAATAATGCTTAAATTTATTTCTTAATCTAAAGGTTAGTGCTTTTTTAGTCACTCTGATTTTCCTGCGGAAAATCCTCGGACACAAAAACGCACTATCCTTATACACAACCGTTGTACGTCATTATAACCAACCACTAACCAATGATAAAATTCTTTAGAAAAATTAGACAGAATTTACTTTCCGAGGGAAAAACTGAAAAGTATTTTAAATATGCTATTGGTGAAATTATATTAGTGGTAATCGGAATTTTAATTGCTTTACAAATAAACAATTGGAATGAAGCTAAAAAAGAAGAAAAACAAGAGACACAGATTTACAAAGAATTAAAAAGTGATTTAATTCAGACTAAAAATGAAATCCAAAAAACTATCTCACAGCATAACGAAATACTTAAATCTACGCAACAACTTATTATTGACATCTCTAACAAAAAAGCATATTCAGATTCTATATACAGATTTTTTGGAGACTCTGGTGAAGAGTTTAAGATAACCCCAAAAACAAGTGCTTTTGAAAATTTAAAAAACATTGGTTTAAATACGCTCACTAATGATAGCTTGCGCATTTCGATAACCAATTTATTTCAACTAGACTTAAATCGATTAGGAGATGAATTGAGCGTAAAAAAATCTAGTTTTAATATTAGAGAACAATTATATCCTTTTCAGATGAAGTACTTATTCCTGGATACTAATCATCCTGTAAGCTATGGATTCAAACATACAGACTCTATTAAGGTTTACAAATTAAAAATTAGAGACTATGATAAGTTTTTAATAGATAATGAACTTTTAAAAACATTACAGTTGTCACTATGGTATAGGAGTTTAATTGTAGACGAAGAAGTGGAAATACTTAACAACATAAACAATGTAATAAAAGGGATAAATAAAGAACTTGAATCTAGATAAAATAACGAACGTACAACAACGTGTATAGCTCATTGCGGCTGAATTCCTTAATCGGAATTCATTGCAATTTGCTATCTTTCGGTTACGACGGAAAATCATAGCTGATTTTCCGCAACGAGCCATACACAAAACCGTTGTAAGCAATATGACCTAACCGAATGAACATTACATTATCCGAAATACTTCAGGAATTACCACCAGGAACATACAAGAATGTTTCTGACGTGTTAAAAATGACTCGCAAAGGTTGGAGTGATGACGAAATTATTGCTCTTCAAACACCTGACTTATATTTACATTGTGACTTATGTAATGGTGTTCGATTATTTGAGCATAATGAATTTCCTTTACATTATAACATTGTAGAAATTGGTTCCAATGAAACTTGGTCAGACCATTGTTATGTTGAATATTTATGTCAGAATTGTAAAGAAGAAACTAAAGGATACTTTTTAGTTCTACTTTTCGATGAAGAAAATATTGAAGATGTAAATGTAATAAAGGTTGGAGAATATCCTTTTTATGGACCAAAAATTTCATCTAAACTCATTTCCATAATTGGACCAGATAGAGAATTATTTTTAAAAGGGAGAAGATGTGAATCTCAAAATCTCGGAATCGCATCTTATTCATACTATAGACGTGTAGTTGAAAATCAAAGGAATAGACTTATCGATAATATTATTTCCGTTTGTCAAAAAACAAATAAAGAACAAAAAATAATTGATGGACTTATTCAAGCCAAAGAGAATATTCAATTCTCAAGCTCTTTAGATTCAATCAAAGATTTATTACCAAAGGAATTATACATTAAGAATGTAAATCCATTAAAGTTATTGCACAAAGCATTGAGCATTGGAATACATAATTTAAATGATAAGGAATGTTTAGAATATGCACAAAGTATTCGATTGGTATTAACTGAATTTGCTGATAGATTGAATGAATTATTAAATGACCATAATGAATTGAATGAAGCAATTGAAAGACTTAACAAACTGAAATAATACTGCTTACAACAAAGCATAAAATTAATGGCTAGTTTTAGCTTACTTGGAAAATTCCTTCGGAATTTTCCGCTGGCAAGTTTCTATTTATTAAATTAGTGCTTAAACACGCCACTAATATTATACATAACCGTTACCACACATTTGAAAAAAACCAATGTTAGAGGAATTAATTAAACGAACAAACACCACAAAATTCTATCAAAATGGACATTTTCATTTGACCGAATTAAAAGGTCAAATTGGGCATTTTAAAACAATGGAATTTAATTTTATCGTTGAAGAACGAGATGATTATGGAAAAATTACTGATGCTGAACATTGGCGATTAATTGCTCATAATACAATAAAGTTTAGCGGAATTTTTAGCGAACAGTATTTACCATATATAAAACTAAAAGTCTTAACTGAACATCCACTACTTTGGACTTTCAACAAAAACGAATTGGAATGTGAATTAAATGGTTTTCCGACAAACGCAAGTGAATTTATTGGAGATTTATTCTTTGAATACGAAAAACACGCTGGAAATTGGTTGCCACTAAATAAGAATTTTTACAACATCAAAGAATATTATAAAAAAGCCGGAAAAATGAATCTCGGCATTTCAGAACCGCTCGCTGAACCGATAAGAGCAGTTTGTGAAAAACACGGAATTGAATTTAATGTTGAGAACGTAATTAAGGATTTTGACAAAGGTTATGCGTATCGACCTAATGCAAAGCTTCTGATTTTTGGAAACGAAGATGTTAGTCCAAACGATTTTAGTTTGGGACAACCATATATAATCGCAGATGAATTTATTGCAAACCGAAAATAAAAAACGTGTGGTAACACCGTGTATAATTAATGGCTAGTTCTCGCCTACTTACGAAAATCCTCGCGGATTTTCTATCTGGTGTTTATTTGCTAAATTAGGTGCTTAAACACGCCACTAATCATACACAAACACGTTAGGCAACATTAAAACAGAACGCAAATGTCAATGACTCAAACTGCTTTTTTAAAGAAAGCTGATTTACCAAACAAAACGGAAATTGAAAATTCTATTCGTGAACTTGGCTATGAATTTGAAATTAATGATGATTTTGAAAAATTTTACGGAATTGACGGAATTGAATGCACCATAAACGGACAAAAAACCTTTTTCGAAATTTATTTTGACCAACCGAGCGAAATAACAAATGACTTTGACTTTATCAAAAAGGACTTAACTGACCAAGATACTGTGATTTCTTTTATTTGGGGAGCCGATTTTGCAGCTGGAGCCTCAATCGGACTAATCTCTGTTGCGCTAATTGACAAGTCTAACGCTTTGATTTATTATTTGGATGATGAAATAGCCTACTCGAGAGAGATGTTGCTAAATGACACGCCTGAATTTTTAAAAGAATTGGAAAAGGAGAATATGCATTCGAAAGAAAACACGAATAGTGAAATAAAAACTAATCAAAAGAAAAAAGGCTTTTTGGACAGAATTAAAGATATATTTAAATAAAAAAACGTTGCCTAACAAAGTATATAAAAAATTGCGAAATTAGTGCTTAAACAAAGGTAGTTGCATTTTTGTTACATCTGATTTTCCTGCGGAAAATCCTCGCACACAAAAACGCAACTTTCCATATACGTAACCGTTGTGGTTAATTTAGTACTGAATGCAAAAGACAAAAAAATATATAAAAATCCTGATTTTTGTGATATCAACTTTAGGATTTCTTGACTTAATAATAAATCCAAAACCCTTTCATTTTTTAGGGACAAAATTGAATTTTGCAACTTCTCTTTTGACTATAATAGGACTTCTTATTCTGACCTTAAAAGAGATTTTAAATGATAGATTTCAGATTTCAGAAAAAATCTTGAGTGGAATTAAAATCGGAATTTTGATGCTATTTCTGATTTATCTAAATGTATTTCTTAAATGGTTCACTTTTGTTGGCTATGTGGACTATGTTGTAGTGACTTATTTGACTTTGCCAATAATCTTTATTTTAAAAGACATTATGCCCGACACAATAAAATCAAAATATTTAATATTAATCGGAATTTTAATATTGTTGCCGACATTAATCTATTTTGGGTTCTTTTACGAGTCATATGAAGATTATTCAAGTGACGGAACACCAATAATGTTTGTTCATCAAAGAATTAGAAATTGGATATGTTACATCGGAATAACATTAATTTTGACATCAATAATTAGAGAAAAAACTAACCACAACACGGTGTATAAAACATAGCTAATAAGTGCTAACCGAGAGGTTTCTGCTTATTAACAAAGACCGCCAAATTTTTAATTTGGCTTTTAAAAAGAGAAAAATTAAAACAAAATATAAAAATTAGGCTATGTGTTAATCCGAAAGCATAGCGTCTTTTTACACGCTACGTTTCATACACAAGTCCGTTGCCCACAATAGCGAAACGCACTCAGCAGAAAGTAAATCGGAATAAAAAAAAGCAAAATTTCGCAGAATAAAACGCTGAATTAATTGCGCTGAATTCTCACTCAAATCGGAATAAAAATCACATCGGACTTTTTAGCAAGTTTGCAGAATCTAAACCTGAATTTAAAAACTAAAGTATATGCGGAATTTAGCAAGTTGCGGAATTTCTCACTGAAACGGAATTGAATAAGTTTGTGGATTAAAAAAACAACTGAACTCACTCAATCTCTGAAAACTGAATAAGAAAACTCTGAAAACAATCTACTGTGGGCAACAAAGTATAAGGAATAATGCTTAAATTTATTCCTTAATCTAAAGGTTAGTGCTTTTTTAGTCACTCTGATTTTCCTGCGGAAAATCCTCGGACACAAAACCGCACTATCCTTATACACAACCGTTGCCAGTAATATGAAAAAACTAATTGTAATTTTAATATTATCATTCATAAACCAGACAACTTTTGGTCAAGAAATTGTCATTGCTGGAAATGGTTTAAATGTTAGAAAAGAGCCAAATACTAAATCTGAAAAAATTGGAAAGCTACATTTTGGAACTAAAGTTAACGTTATTGAAAAAACAGGGAAATTATTAGAAATAAAAGATGGTAATGAAATTGTAAAAGGTGAATGGGTTAAAATAAAGTTTGTTAATTCTCAAATGTTTAGTTCTGAAAATAATTCAGGTTATGTTTTCAATGGTTATATAAAAAATGAAAAGAAATTTAATTTATACCTTGAAAAAGAAATTTCAAAAATTGAAAAATTTCAGAATTATAAAATTCATTCAAAATCGAGTCCTTATTATATAAAAGGAGACTTCTTTGGAGATGGAATTTCAGATTACGCAGTAAAAGTAAGTAAAGAAAAAGACAATGTTGAAATTATTATTTTAGACATTGGAGGAAATAATACTCAAATTTTGAAACCAGTTGAAAACCTTAAAGATGCAAATAATGAAAATAGGGTAATTGACAAATTTGGTTGGGCTGAAATATTTGAAAGAGTTGAATCTGGAGCTATCTTATGGTCAAACTTTATAGATGACTTTAGAAGTCTTGAACAAGTTCCAAATTCTGAAAGAGTAATATTGAATTATGAAGCGATTTATGTTCACGCCTCTGAAAGTTGTGGTGGTGGATTTATTTTTTGGAAAGATGGAATTTTTAATTGGCTTCAGCAGGAATAGTAAATACTACTGGCAACAACATATATAATTTATTGCTAGTTCTAGCCTACTTACGAAAATCCTCGCGGATTTTCTATTTGGTTTTTATTTACTAAATTCAGTGCTTAAAACACGCAACAAATCATATATAAAACCGTTGTGTGTCATTTGAAGAAACTATATGAAAAAGTTGAAAGAATTGGAACGAGAACTTAATCTGACTTTTCCATCAATTTATAAAAAGTTCTTTTTGGAATGTCTAAAATCTATTCCAAAAGGAATGGTTGGAATAG
>NZ_JBISCC010000080.1:0-227 GCF_044385915.1 Thalassobellus citreus
TAACCGATTGTGAAGAAACAACAGGAATAGACGATCCGAGTACACCAAAAGTACCAGGAGATTATCCAGGACCATTTGATGCTAATGATGCTTGTTTACCAACAGGAGTTAATACGACTGATAGTGATGGTGATGGACTAACCGATTGTGAAGAAACGACAGGAATAGACGATCCGAGTACACCAAAAGTAACAGGAGATTATTCAGGACCATTTGATTCTAACGAT
>NZ_JBISCC010000052.1:0-1419 GCF_044385915.1 Thalassobellus citreus
ACCAAAGACTTATCTATTGTTAATTTCGATGCTAAAACAAAAACTGTTACAGCATGGGCTAACGAAAATCAGTTTAGAGTGTTTCAATCTAAAAACATTTCTTTTAAAGTTCCTACAAGCGAAAATGAAGTAGATCCTAATATTATATACGATAATAAAAAATCTAAAAAATCTAGTTCTACTTCTAAGAGTTTAGCAAACACACTTTCGTTTCCTGTTGCTAACTACCCTACCTATGCGCAATATGCTCAACAAATGCAAGATTTTCAAAATGATAATCCTACACTTGTGCAAAAAATAAGTCTTGGTAGTACTGCCGAAAATGATGGAAAAGAATTATTGTTTGTAAAAATATCTGATAATGTAACTACCGACGAACAAGAGCCTAAACTTATGTTTACCTCTTCTATGCATGGTGATGAAATTGCCGGATACCCTATGATGCTCAGTCTTATTGACTATATTTTAACGGTCTATGCAGATACAGGTCATGCTGATCATGCGAGAGTTAAAAATTTAGTTGAAAATGCTGAAATTTGGATTAACCCAAGTGCTAACCCTGATGGTACTTACTATGGAAGCGCTAACAACACATCGGTTACTGGTGCAAGAAGAGGTAATTTTTATAATATCGATTTAAATAGAAACTATCCTGATAATCTAGCAGGTCCTCATGATGACGGTAACGCTTATCAAACTGAAACATTAGCGTTTATGGCTTTAGCGGATGCCCAACATTTTGTAATCTCCGCTAACTTTCATGGAGGAACTGAGCTATTTAATTATCCGTTTGATAATGCATATGTAAGCCAACACACACACCCTGATGGAGATTGGTTTGAATTTACTGGTGTAGAATATGCTACTCATGCTCAAAATGATAGTGATGCTTTAGGGGATACAACATATATGACTGCTGATGATGACAGTAACGTATATCCTAGTCCTGGTGTAACTCATGGTGCTGAATGGTATCGTGTTTATGGTGGAAGACAAGATTACATGAATGCTTACCAACAATGTAAAGAGGTTACTATTGAGCTTTCCGATACTAAAATTCTTCCTGAAAGTCAATTAGTTAATTACTGGCTTTATAACCGTGATGCGTTATTAGACTACTTAACTCAAGGTACTTATGGTTTTAGAGGTATTGTTAAAGATGCCAATACAAATACACCTATTCAGGCAACTGTTACACTTGTTGGTCATGATGCCTATGGTTCGCATACCTTTTCTGATGCTAATGATGGTGATTTTTACAGACCTGTAAAAGCTGGTACTTACGATATTTTATTTGAAGCGGATTGTTATCAATCGCTTACCCTTTCTAATCAAACCATTAATGATTATCAAACTATTAATTTAGCAGATGTATTGTTAACTCCTACATCTTCTGCTGTTCCTACTAATTTAGCTGCT
>NZ_JBISCC010000054.1:0-292 GCF_044385915.1 Thalassobellus citreus
AGAAGAGCAGAAACGAGTTGAAGAAGCAACTAAGCAACGATTAATAGATGAAGCTAAAGCAAAAGAAGCAGAAGCATCCAGAGTTAAAATAGCTAAAGAGCAGGCTAAAGCAGAAGAATTGGCTAAACAAAAATTAGCAAAAGAAGAAGCAGATTTAAGATTAAAAGAAGAAGAGCAGAAACGAGTTGAAGAAGCAACTAAGCAACGATTAATAGATGAAGCTAAAGCAAAAGAAGCAGAAGCATCCAGAGTTAAAATAGCTAAAGAGCAGGCTAAAGCAGAAGAATTGGCT
>NZ_JBISCC010000074.1:0-210 GCF_044385915.1 Thalassobellus citreus
AACGACAGGAATCGACGATCCGAGTACACCAAAAGTACCAGGAGATTATCCAGGGCCATTTGAAGCTAACGATGCTTGTTTACCAACAGGAGTTAATACGACCGATAGTGATGGTGATGGATTAACCGATTGTGAAGAAACGACAGGAATTGATGATTCATCAACGACACCAGTACCAACCGGAACAACCGATCCTGATGATGCTTGTGA
>NZ_JBISCC010000057.1:0-343 GCF_044385915.1 Thalassobellus citreus
AACAAAGCATAAAATTAATGGCTAGTTTTAGCTTACTTGGAAAATTCCTTCGGAATTTTCCGCTGGCAAGTTTCTATTTATTAAATTAGTGCTTAAACGCGCCACTAATATTATACGTAACCGTTGGGTTTAATGCTGCTCACTCTATCGGAAAAAATAAAACTGTGGATTTTTAGCAAGTTTGCGGAATATAAAAACGCAGACTAAAATTATGGCGGACTTTTGAGTTTGTTTGCGGAACAAAACAAAAACGGACAAATAAATCATCTGACTTTAGCCTGATTGCGGAAACAATATTTGACCGAAAAAACAAACTGAATAAAATATTAATCTGACAAAAAAA
>NZ_JBISCC010000061.1:0-387 GCF_044385915.1 Thalassobellus citreus
CCGCATCAGAAACATTGTAAGTAATAATATAAGTACCTGCTACATTAGAATTAACAGTATCACCACCAATAACAATGTTTGCAGAAATGTCACCATCTTTATTATCAGAAGCTGTAGCACCTAATTCAGAATAAGTATCACTAACGTTAATATCGATAGACGCTGCTCCCGTAAGGGTAATAACAGGTGCCGTTGTATCAGGAATCACATTTACCGTTCTAGTAACTTGTGTTGCAGGATTTCCAGCCGCATCAGAAACATTGTAAGTAATAATATAAGTACCTGCTACATTAGAATTAACAGTATCACCACCAATAACAATGTTTGCAGAAATGTCACCATCTTTATTATCAGAAGCTGTAGCACCTAATTCAGAATAAGTATCAC
>NZ_JBISCC010000019.1:0-331 GCF_044385915.1 Thalassobellus citreus
AAAGGGTAAGGAGACAAAGAAGAAAAATCCTTTTTGGATAAGGATTTAATGAAATTGGAAAACTCAATGTCATTTGGTTCTGAGCTTTGTTGTTGAGTAACTTTGATATCTTTAGTATTTGATACTTCAACAATACAGGTATTCAGTTTGTTTTTGAATAATGACGTAGCCAATGCTTCCATTTTGTGGGATTTCTCTAATATTTTATGGATTTGCTCCAAGTTGATATGGTAATTGTTTTCATAGCGTGTTGTTATATAAGCATCATCCAATAATTTTAAAAGGTTTTGCTCCTCTTCTATTTGTGTATTAAAAAGTTTTCCTAGTTCAG
>NZ_JBISCC010000044.1:0-531 GCF_044385915.1 Thalassobellus citreus
CTGAAAAACAAGAATCAAAAACAAATTCAGATGATATTATGAGACTGTGGTCTCTGCCGAACATAATTGGAAAAAAATTAAATGTAAATGATGTTTGTGACTGGTTAGTTACTTACAAAAATGAAATTCCACTTTGGATACGAATTGAATCGACTATTGAGGAAAATGTTTTGAAATTATTAATAAGCAAAAGGTTTCGGAAAATAAAAATAGTTGAAGAATGGCATAAATCGAATGAATATAAACCTATACGCAATGAAAAAACGCCACACAGCGAAGCATAAAATTAATGGCTAGTTTTAGCTTACTTGGAAAATTCCTTCGGAATTTTCCGCTGACAAGTTTCTATTTATTAAATTAGTGCTTAAACGCGCCACTAATATTATACGTAACCGTTGCCAAACATATATGAAAATAGAAAATCATAAAATATTTTGTCTTTTTATTTTTACCTTATTCAGTAACTTAACTATTGCACAAAATGATATTTATTTTTTGATAAATAAGAATGATTCACTTATAAAGACACAA
>NZ_JBISCC010000062.1:0-1461 GCF_044385915.1 Thalassobellus citreus
TAATGTAATATTTTCTGAATCTAATATTTGAAAATCAGTATTACTAGCATTTCCTTCAAAAGCAATATTTTTTCCGTTTTTTATATACAATTTGAAATTTGTGTTACTTGTATTAAAATCACAATCTTTAAAAGTTATTTGTGAACCATTTAAATTGCTTAGATTTAAAATATTAATAAAACTTATTGGTCGATGGTTTACATTAATAACATCATTACTTACTATAACATTATGTATATTATCACAATCTCTAAAATTCCTATAACCATAACTAACTCCTAATGAACTAGTTATTGTGTTGTTTTTAAAATAACCATCAATTAAGTTACTTATAAAGTAAATCCCTGTAGTACAATCAGTAATAACATTATTACTTACTTCTTGTTTTTCACCTGCAACTCTAATTCCTACACTATAATTTTTTATTTTATTATCCTTTATAAGGTAATCATGGTTTAGTTCCTTTCCAAAAGGATCCATAAAGGAATTTATAGATATAGCAAAAAAGGATGGGTCTCTAGATTCAAAAGTGTTATTAATTATTTCTACTGTATCTGATGCTTTATTTGAAATCCATTTATCAAAATAATTGTTTTCTATAATTACTTGACTCGCTGTATATAAAACAATATCTCCTGATTTATTTCCTGTGAAATTTGAATTTTTGACAATAATATTATCAATTAAAGCAGTTTCCTCTAGTATACCGTTATCATCTCTTGTACGAATAGCTTCCATATCTAATCCGTATCTTGGAGCTACACCGTCCGAACTATAAATTTTAGCTCCATTATTGTCATAAGCTTGGACACCATTTCCGGTATTCGTTACATTACAATTATCAATAGTAATATTTCTTCCATCTAAAATACTTATGCCATTCCTTCTACATTCATCAATATTCAAGTTTTTAATTAGAGCATTATTAACTTCTCTATTGTTGGGACCTAAAGTACCATCTGCATTACGAAGCTTTTCTGAATGAAAAACCACCCCATCTCCTGTAGCTTTACTTATATTTACATTATCAACAACAACATTTTCGGACCCAATAATCCATAACAAAAAACCCCAACCATGCTCATCACGTGAAACATTATGATTATCTCTTATTGGTGTATAATCATGTTCAAATCTATCTCCTACTAAATTACCTCCAGATATAGTTGTATTATCTTTAAGATAAACGGTCATTAAAGTATATGTTGCTGCCGAATTTGGTTGAACTCTCAAATAAGTATCATCACTCATACTCAAATGAAAATTTGATGGTACTTGTATGGATGCATTATAATTTGTCTCCCTATTAATGCTATTTACATCCACTTTAAAATAGGCATCCATAGCACCTATTTCCATGGTATTAATACCAAATTTTTTTAACTGAGCCATAACTGTGTTTAAAATATCTCTGTTTTTTATGGCAATTTCATCTGAAACCCTACCTTCTACGATACCCCA
>NZ_JBISCC010000048.1:0-849 GCF_044385915.1 Thalassobellus citreus
AATTTCCATGTCTTTATCAACTTCAAAGAAATAGTTTCCAGAAGGAAGCGCAGTTAAATCAAATCCTTTTTTATAAGTTCCACTAACGCTTATTAATTCTTTATAAAGAACAATACCGTTATAATCTTTAATAGTTAATAGATTTCCTTCGCTAACATTATTAATAGTTAAAGCAGTTTCTTTAAACGCTTTTTTATTGTTGCTAGGAATTTCATTTGCGATACTTAGCATTGTAGTAAACACTGTTACTAATAGAATGCTTTTTTTAATTAGATTTTTCATGATCTGAGTTTTTTAACGTTCAACGAGACAAAGGTATATGAGAACGAGAAGCTACAAAACATCCATTTTGGCTAATTTGTATGCTTAATTATCTGTTAAATTAAGGTTAAGAAGTCTGAGGGTTAATTTAGAATATATTGAGGTGAATTTTTAATAGAAAGCCTGTTTGATAGCTTTTTTGTGTTTTAAGAAAGAAGAATTTATTTTTATTCTGGTACTATATTATAAAGTAAAAAAGTGGGGTCACCACAGTTCGTTATACCAACTAAATTAAATCATTAATGAATTTATAAACGCTTTTCTGTTAAAGTTAAATAAGTATATAAACTTTCTTTTTTTAACTTGTATGAAAGACAGTAGTTGAATGTTTATGCTTTTATGAATGTATACTAGTTCTTATTTATTTTATTATTTCAGTATAAAGCAAAAAAAAAGTGAGCCACCACAGCTCACTTTACCAACTAAACTAAATAAGACATTAAACTAATTATTAATGAATTTTGTAAACTCTTTACCGTTCGAGTTAAATACTATTTTAAATTTTCCTTTTTTCAATCTGTAAGCAAG
>NZ_JBISCC010000053.1:0-488 GCF_044385915.1 Thalassobellus citreus
AACAATAAAAAAGCGTTTAAAGAAACTGCTTTAACTATTAATAATGTTAGCGAAGGAAATCTATTAACTATTAAAGATTATAACGGTATTGTTCTTTATAAAGAATTAATAAGCGTTAGTGGAACTTATAAAAAAGGATTCGATTTAACTGCGCTTCCTTCTGGAAATTATTTCTTTGAAGTTGATAAAGACATGGAAATTAACACAATCCCTTTTACTGTTAATTCTGATAGCGTAGTATTTAATAAGGAAGAAGAAACTTCTGTTTACAAACCTTATTTAAGACAAAAAGGAAATTTAGTGCTTATCTCGAAACTAGCTCCAAATTTAGAGCCTTTAAAAGTTAGCATCTATTCTGAAGTAAATGATAACTCAGTATTAGTATACACTCAAAAAGTTGAAGGTATTCAAGCTATTGATCTTGCTTACAGATTGAAAAAAGGAAAATTTAAAATAGTATTTAACTCGAACGGTAAAGAGTTTACAAA
>NZ_JBISCC010000085.1:0-300 GCF_044385915.1 Thalassobellus citreus
CGATGGTTGTACTGCTGATTTAGTACTGAACTTAACGGTTACGCCGAAACCTGCTGATATTGTTACCAATGCTACAATCTGTTCTGGGGAAACCTATACATGGACTGCTGGTAACGGGAATGACTATACCACAAACCAATCCGGTGTTAGAGTTACTAACGATGGTTGTACTGCTGATTTAGTACTGAACTTAACGGTTACGCCGAAACCTGCTGATATTGTTACCAATGCTACAATCTGTTCTGGGGAAACCTATACATGGACTGCTGGTAACGGGAATGACTATACCACAAACCAATC
>NZ_JBISCC010000099.1:0-6534 GCF_044385915.1 Thalassobellus citreus
AAATACACTACTGCCAACAAAGCATAAAATTAATGGCTGGTTTTAGCTTACTTGGAAAATTCCTTCGGAATTTTCCGCTGGTAAGTTTCTATTTACTAAATTAGTACTTAAACGCGCCACTAATATTATACGTAACCGTTGGCATTCATTTAAGATGACCCGAAAAACAATCGAAATATTAATTAAACTAAAGGAAAAACCGTCTACTGAAAAAGTTGACCATATTTTGCTTTTAGAAAAAATATACTCTGAATACTCGAACGGAATCCCTGAACTAAAACCAATTGCCCTTTTCTATTTGAATGGTTTTGACGATTTGCCAGCTTTGAAAGAAAAGCATCTATGGAATGAATTAAAATTTAACGAAATTAGAAAAGACTTTGTTGACGCTCACAATGAACTTGTTGAATTAATTGATGAAACATTAAACGAAATTAAAGACAAAGAAACTGACTTATTCGATTATCAATTAACTAAAACCGAGTTTTTAGAACAAATCCAATCTGGAAAAGTAGTCTTCGAAGAAATTGACTTGGAAAATTTGGATTTGAGAAATCAGAAACTTTCAGGAATAACATTTAAAAACTGTTTTATTTCTGCCGATTTTAGAAATTCAGATTTAACAAATACAAAGTTTATAAAAAGTAACATAAAGACTTCAGACTTTAGAAATGCTAATTTAAGTAATGGATTAATGGAAAATGTATCGTTTGAAGCAACGAGATTTAAAGGAGCAAAAACAAATGGATTTATATTCAATGATAATTTTTGTCATTCAGCAGAGGGAATTGGACAAAATGAATTTAATGATTGGATAATAGAAACTGAATAAAAAAAAACGAAATGCCAACAAAGCATAAAATTAATGGCTGGTTCTAGCCTACTTGGAAAATTCCTTCGGAATTTTCCGCTGGCAAGTTTCTATTTACTAAATTAGTGCTTAAACGCGCCACTAATATTATACGTAACCGTTGGCACCAATTTGGCAAAAAAATGAACTTATTGACTAAAAGCATACTTTTTGGAATTTTAATATTGGCTTTTTCTTGTCAAAGTGCGAACGAAAATAAAAAACCGATTGTTATTAATTCCACCCTTGATCCTGAACTTGAATCTGAATTTAGAAAAAAGGACTTAAAAACATTGTATCCAAAATTATTAACACCTCAAAATTTTGATGCAGAAAGAGATACAATTCTTGTCAGAAAAATAAAAGCTTTTCAAAATGAATTAATGAACGGATTGAAATCGGAAAAAATTAATTGGAATGTTGCGGAATCTGAAATTTCAGTTTTAACGAGAATTTACTTTGACAGTATCGGTCGAATAGAATATTTCACTTTTAAAGTTGACAATGAAAATGTCAATAAACAAGCTATGGAGGAATTCAAAAGTCGTTTAGAAAAAAATATAAATAATCTTGACTTAGGAATAAGGCGACAAACGAAATACAATCATTGCGTGAATTTTAAACTGAAGTCTGAAAAATAAAAACTGGCGCCAACAAAGTATAAGAAATAATGCTTAAATTTATTACTAAATCAAAAAGATAGTGCGTATTTGGTCTCTCTGATTTTCCTGCGGAAAATCCTCGGACACAAAACCGCACTATTCTTATACACAACCGTTGTACGCAATGTCGGAAAACAGAACTGAATAGAAAATTATGAGAAATCTATTATTAATATTTTTAATACCACTTTTTGGATGTTCTCAAAATTCTGATATTAAACCATATGTTGAATTTTTGAAAAAAGTAGAAAAAAAATCTGCTAAAGATTACATTATAGAACAGTTTAAAGAACACGACATTGTAATTCTGTGTGAAAGAGACCATAGCGACATTTCTCAATACGAACTGATAAAAGAGATATTATCTGACGAATATTTTAAGAAAAATGTAAAAAATGTATTTACTGAAATTGGAGTTATAAATCTTCAGCCAGAAATAACCGACTTTCTTAAAATAAGAGGGTTAGACAGTATTTATGTAGAAGAGAAACTGAACGAATTTCAACGAAATTCTGAAATTTATCCTGTTTGGGATAGATACAGCTATCACTATTTCTTAAAAACAATTTATGATATCAACGATAACTCTGAAAATCAAATTTCTCTTTACCCTTCAGATTCTGAATTTGATTGGAAAAACGTAAAAACAGTTGAAGACTATACAAGGGAATATGAAATTGAAATTGAACCAAGAGATAGTTTTATTGCAAGTAATATCATCAATAAGTATCAAAAGATAAGTTCCGATAATAAAAAAGCTCTAATTATTTTAAATATTAGACACGCATATAAAGTTCATTCACATTATAATAATGGAGCAATTCAACAAAATACAGGGAAATTCTTATCAGATTATTTTGGTAAACGTGCATTTTTTGTTTTATCAAATAGACCCATTTTTTACACAAAAGAGAATAAATTGATTTATGAACTCATTCAAGATGGAAAATGGGATGCTTCATTTAAATTTTTAGAAATTGATAATACTGGTTTTGATTTAAAAAATTCAATTTTTGGAAATGATGATTTTGACTTACAAAAAATAACTAATGTCGATAAATATAATGATGTATTTGATGGTTTTGTGTTTTACAAAAACATTGAACACCACGACTTAATTGATGGCTATGAAGGTTTTATTTCTAAAGATTTTAAGAAAGAGCTTGTAAGAAGATATACATTTTTTTTTAAGTATATGGAAAATGAAAGAATCTTGAAAAATCTTGAAAATGAAGAATCTATTCAAGGAATAATTACAGAACTGAACACAAAAAGATATAGAAAATATAGAAATTTTGATTTTCTAATAAAAAGTAGAGAAAAACATCTAACTGATTAAAAAACAGCGTACAACAACGTGTATAATTAATTGCTTTGGTCGTTGTTTATTTGGAAAATTCCTTCGGAATTTTCTCTGACTCGTGATAGTTTACTAAATTACAGGCTCAACCACGCAACTAACCATACACAAGACCGTTGGCAACAATTACTGAATGAACTACAAAATATACGTACATAGATATGCAGATATAATTCTTAATTCTGATTATGAATTAAGACAAGAACTTGAACAAATTCTAAACTCAATTTCCTATAAAAATGTTTCCGAAATTTTTGATCAAAGAAACATAGAAAGAAAAGAAGAAGGGAAAAAGTTAATGAAAGGGAAACAACCAATTTTAAACGAGAGATTTAAAGCAGAATTCTCAAAAAGAGGTTGGGAAGAGGAAAAAAGTGTTTTTGGTGCAGGAGAAGATAATGACTTAAGAATTGATTTTTGGAAAAGGAAAGTTGGAGTTGATGTCGCTTTTAACCATAGATCGTTCATAGGTGGAGACCTTTTGCGATTTCAAGCTGCAGCCGAAGTTGTAAACGAAATGAAAATCGGAATTTATATCTGTGCTACAAAAAATTTATTAAATGAGATCTCACCTTTCCCCAGTTCTCTGGTGAATTTTGAAAGAACTCAATGGTATCTTGAAAAGTTTTATCCTGTATTAACTGTTCCAATTTATCTAATTGGAATTGACAAATAACTGTAGCCAACAAAGCATAAAATTAATGGCTAGTTTTAGCTTACTTGGAAAATTCCTTCGGAATTTTCCGCTGGCAAGTTTCTATTTACTAATTTAGTGCCTAAACGCACCACTAATATTATACGTAACCGTTGTGCTTCATTATCAGAAACCGCTAACCTATGATAAAATTTTTCAGAAAAATTAGACAAAAAACTCTGACTGAAAATAAGTTCAGAAAATATCTAACCTATGCGATTGGAGAAATAATACTTGTTGTTATTGGAATTTTAATTGCGTTGTCAATTAATAATTGGAATGAGGATAGAAAAGCCACTAGAAAGGAAATTAAAATTTTAAAGGAGCTTAAAAATGATTTAAATACTAATATTATAGAATTAAAAGAAACTTATGTACTCACAAATAAAAGACAATTATCCACTGTCTTAATTTTAGACTATTTAAAAAATAGAAAACCAGTTGACGATAGTTTAAAGAAAGCATTTGAAAACATCAACATGGATGGCATATTTAACATAGCTAATACAGCATATAAGTACATAGAGAGTCAAGGAATTGACTTCCTTACTAATGATAGTTTGCGTATTAGAACAACCGAAATGTATGAACTAGACCTAAAGAATATACACACACGAGAAAATAAAAATTGGAATATCATTGATAAAGAATTACTTCCATTTATGAATGAATTTTTTATATCGTCTCCAACAATAGATAAAAGTGCTTCATTTTCAAAAGAGACTATCAATATGCCAAAGGATATTGAATCTTTAAGACAAAATAGTTCTTTTAATAACGTTTTAATTAGACTTCAAAGTTGGTTGAAATTACGTATTCACTGGCAGCAAAATACACTTACAAAATTAGAGCAACTTATTTTAGGTTTAGAAAAAGAAATAAATAAATTGGATAATTAAGAAATAACGAAAGCACAACAAAGTATAAGAAATAATGCTTAAATTTATTCCTAAATCTAAAGGTTAGTACGTATTTGGTCACTCTGATTTTCCTGCGGAAAATCCTCGGACACAAAACCGCACTATCCTTATACACAACCGTTATGCACAATTAGAAACAAATGCCAGGATACGATATTGAAGGTAAGAAAGTTGTTATTTCTGACGATAGACATAAAGAAGTTTATTGGACAGAATTATCTTCTTATATCAAAAAGAAATACTTCAAAAGTCCCAACGAATATAAAAACCCTTTAAAAGTTCAAGAGATTTTAAAAGATTGCTTTACTTTTTTTTTAAATAAATTAGAAACTCTAATTAAAAAAGAAAAAAGGTTCTCATTCTATTTGTTCTGTCATAATATCCATGAAGATTCAATTGATATTCATTTAAAACTTATAGAAGGAAATAAATTGACTTTTAATGAAGAAAAATTTGCTGGCTCGCGAAGAATATTAAAAATAATCCTTGAACAATCAACAAAATATGACTTAAAGGGAACCGCGAATTTCAACCTTGAAATAAGCAAAAATCTATCAGAATATATCTTGTTGTTAGAAGAAATGATTTACGTTGGAGAATGGGCTTTCATTTCAAGTGAGTACATAGCAAGAAGTCAACTTTTCCCTAAATCAATCGGCATTACAATGGATAAAGAAGAAGTTAAATATCTAACATATCAACCTTATCCTTTGTTTTTTTCACACATTTTTCTTGAATTACCAAAACATGATTCACAAGTTACGATAACTGACTGTATTGATGATTTCAAAAATTTAATAGAAAATAAATATTCAATTAAATATGATGATTTATGCTATTTCATAGCAGAAATTATATCCAAATCTTCGAATGAATTAGGAGTTACAATCCTACCTGAAATAATAAAAAATATAAAAGCAAATACGACTGTCAATTCAAAATTCATTGACAGTTTTTATGATGGACTTACAATCAATAAAAATAACGCTTTAGATATAGACAAATGTTATTATACAAATCAAGATATTGGTAGATTTATGTATAAACCCATTTTAGAATATAATATTGACGGAAAAATCTATCATCTAATTGGACCAAATAAATGGGGAGAAAGTCTTTCTCAATTAAATACTAACTGTTTCCCGTTTGGTATATTTCCAAACGAATGGAAAATTAACAATGATTTGAAAAAGTTCATTGAATTAGTTGACAATACACATGATAAAGTTTTACAAAACCCAATAATTGAGAGGCTTAAAGAGAAGAAAATCCCATATGAAATGGATATTTTAAGATTTCAAACTTATAAAAAACAATTCATAAATATTGACAAAACCACTGGAGATATAGATATTTTATTTATCGATTTAGATAAAAAAAAGATTTACGTGTCAGAATGTAAACATAATAGGTCAAGATTTGACTACAACAATTGGAAAAGAGATTATTCTAACTTTAAGGAAAAGTATGAATCACAACTGGAAAGAAAAATTAATTGGGCTCAATCAAATAAAGAAACTATAGAAAATCACTTCAAACTTCGAAGTAAAAACCCAATTAATTTAGATTTAGCAGAATATGATATTGAAGGAATCTTTATAATAAATGCACCGACAATTTATATGTTTAATAGTCCATACAAATGTTATACGATACATGATTTTGGATTATTATTAAATAATGAAATTGTTTTTAATGATTTTCAAATTTACGCAGAAGACAGAAAAATTACTTATCATATAAAACATCCATATTTTGACAATATCGAAAAAGAAATAAACTGTGCATAACAACATATATAATTTATTGCTGGTTCTAGCCTACTTACGAAAATCCTCGAGGATTTTCTATTCGGTTTTTATTTACTAAATTCAGTGCTTGAAAAACGCAACAAATCATATATAAAAACGTTGCCCACAATAGCGAAACGCACTCAGCAGGAAGTAAATCGAAATTAAAAAAAAGCGAAATTTAGCGGAATAAAACGCGGAATTAATTGCGCTGAATTTTTACTCAAATCGGAATAAAAATCACATCGGACTTTTTAG
>NZ_JBISCC010000100.1:0-501 GCF_044385915.1 Thalassobellus citreus
AAAAAAAAGTGAGCCACCACAGCTCACTTTACCAACTAAACTAAATAAGACATTAAACTAATTATTAATGAATTTTGTAAACTCTTTACCGTTCGAGTTAAATACTATTTTAAATTTTCCTTTTTTCAATCTGTAAGCAAGATCAATAGCTTGAATACCTTCAACTTTTTGAGTGTATACTAATACTGAGTTATCATTTACTTCAGAATAGATATTAACTTTTAAAGGCTCTAAATTTGGAGCTAGTTTCGAGATAAGCACTAAATTTCCTTTTTGTCTTAAATAAGGTTTATAAACAGAAGTTTCTTTTTCCTTATTAAATACTACGCTATCAGAATTAACAGTAAAAGGGATTGTGTTAATTTCCATGTCTTTATCAACTTCAAAGAAATAGTTTCCAGAAGGAAGCGCAGTTAAATCAAATCCTTTTTTATAAGTTCCACTAACGCTTATTAATTCTTTATAAAGAACAATACCGTTATAATCTTTAATAGTTAATAG
>NZ_JBISCC010000040.1:0-974 GCF_044385915.1 Thalassobellus citreus
TTCGGCGTAACCGTTAAGTTCAGTACTAAATCAGCAGTACAACCATCGTTAGTAACTCTAACACCGGATTGGTTTGTGGTATAGTCATTCCCGTTACCAGCAGTCCATGTATAGGTTTCCCCAGAACAGATTGTAGCATTAGTAACAATATCAGTAGGTTTCGTGCAACTAGATATAATATTAATAGTATAATCTTCAACTTCACCATATTGAAATGTTTGACAAGAAGTCGGGTTAGCATTATATTGCATAGAAACTCTCATTCTCGTAGAATTTTCTAAAGCATTAGTAGGAATAGTGAAGTTTCCACTAACAGTAGTTGAGTTTGTTGCAGCTTGATTAAAAACCTGTTCACCAGCATCTGTAAAAAGACCATTACCATTATAATCAATCCAAACAGAGTAAGCTTCATTATAAACGGTTCCTGTCCAAGTAGGTGTAATTGTAATTGTATATTGAGTGTCTTTTGTTAGTGTGGTTGAAATTCCTGTAAAGTCAGAATAAAACTGAGCGTTAGAAGTGTTGTCAATAGTATTTAATTGTACTCTACTAATATACTCATCATTAACATTCGTACTAGCAGAAGCGCAATAATTGACTGCAGATGTAGAGAAATTAGTAGCATTAGTATAAGCAGAAGTAGATCCAGAGCATACACTTCTAACTTGCACTTCGTAATCAGTAGAATTGCTTAACCCCGATAAATTGTAAGGAGAAGAAGAAAGGCTTAAAATATCAATCCATGTAGACTCACCAATTTCTCTATACCTTAAATCAAATGTATTTCCAGCAGTTGAGTTCCATGAAATAGAAGCAGTCGTAGCAGTCGTTGCAGCAGCTAAATTAGTAGGAACAGCAGAAGATGTAGGAGTTAACAATACATCTGCTAAATTAATAGTTTGATAATCATTAATGGTTTGATTAGAAAGGGTAAGCGATTGATAACAATCCGCTTCAAATAAAATATCGTAAGT
>NZ_JBISCC010000097.1:0-7570 GCF_044385915.1 Thalassobellus citreus
GATGGTTGTACTGCTGATTTAGTACTGAACTTAACGGTTACGCCGAAACCTGCTGATATTGTTACCAATGCTACAATCTGTTCTGGGGAAACCTATACATGGACTGCTGGTAACGGGAATGACTATACCACAAACCAATCGGGTGTTAGAGTTACTAACGATGGTTGTACTGCTGATTTAGTACTGAACTTAACGGTAAAAGAACTTAACATATATTATCTAGATAATGATGGTGATGGATATGGATCAACTATAAGTGCTATGCTATGTGACTTGACTACACCTTTAGGTTATTCTAATAACAATACTGATTGTAATGACTCTGATGCTAACATAAACCCTGGAAAAACAGAGATTCCTGGCAACGGTATAGATGATGATTGCAATCCTGCAACTCTAGATGGTACTTTAGAAATTGACAAATTTAGTTTGGCCAATATAGTAATATCGCCAAATCCTTTTAATGATATTATAAATATTAAACTACCATTAAGTTTCAATAATAGTGAACTTAATATCAAAATATTTGATATGAATGGAAGACTAGTTCTTGACAGGAATCACACTAGTATTAATAATTATATTAATATTAACGATTTAGATAAATTAGAACAAGCACCATACTTATTTAAAATTATTGATCTAAAAACCGGAGCTACGGCTCGCAAAAGATTAATAAAACACTAATCAACTTAACACAACTTAAAAGACTGAATTTCACGTATTTGAAATTCAGCCTTTTTTATCTAAAAAAGACCAATACCTATAAATTAAAAACCTACAAAAAAAATAAAACCACATATTCACAAATAACTCAAAACCAATACAATACAAATAAAAAAATGCATTTCATCGATTTTTTTTGCATTTCATAGAGTTTTGATTTACATTTGTCGTTTAAATAATTAGTCCCAAGCTAAAGAATTTAACCTCTCATGAAAAAAATTGCTATTCTACTAAATTTTAGTGTACTTTTTTTAAGTACACTACTCTCTACAAACGGATTCTCACAAACAACAATTAATTTTGAAGACTTCGAATCTGGATCGTTTCCATATACATTATGGAATGATGGAGGGAATGATTGTTCAGAGAACACAAGTTCAACATTATCAGGTTCCGACTGTGCTTTATTAAGAGATAATTCTGGAGGAAATTCTTCTATGTATACTAATAATATAGACCTGACCTCCTATACTTCTGTTGATATAACTTTTGACTATAGAACAAGTAATTTTAGTGGGAGTGAAGATTTTTTTATAGAATTTTCTAATGATGGTGGTTCAAGTTGGAATGCAACCCCAATTATTAATTATGTTGTTGGAACCAATTTCAATAACAATACAACATATAATAATGTTCTTGTTAGTGTTACCAATGGTGGCACATATACATTTACAAGTAATTCTCGTTTTAGATTTAGGTGTGATGCAAGTAGTAATTTTGATAATTTATTTATAGACGAAATCTTAATCAAAGGTTATGCTGCTGCTCTTGCTCCAGAAATAAATATAACAGGCTTAGGGAACTCTATTGGAGATGGAGATACATCTCCGTCAACAATTGATGACACAGATTTTGGAAGTCAAGATATTACGGTTGGTTCAAACTCAAACACATTTACTATACAAAATACAGGAACTTCCCCCCTTAATTTAACTGATATTAGCCCGTATATTGTAATAACAGGTGATACTAGTGATTTTACACTATCAGTAGTACCTGTTGATATCCCTACAACACCAATAGGTGCTTCTGGAAGTACAACATTTACAATAACTTTTAACCCTACTACCACCGGTTTACGAACAGCACAAGTATCTATTGCAAACAATGATGATGATGAGGGAACTTATACTTTTGATATTCAAGGCACAGGAGTTATAGCAACATTCTCTGAAGTTATAGTATCCGTAAATTGGCCTTTATATTCATCAGAAAATACAGTAGATATATACAATCCAAGCGGTACACTAGTTGGCTCAATTACAGATCCAACAGGATCGGGAAATAGTACCTATTCAACGTCTTTAAACTTAGGATGTTTAGAAGATTTAAATAACTACTATTTTATAATGTACGATACAGCTAATGATGGTTGGGATGGTACAGATAATATTACAATTACTGTTGGTGGCACAACTGTAATTAATCAAAATGGTAATACGGCAACCTCTGGTGGAACAACTACTAATTTTAATGTTTCAGGGAATTCTTGTGCACCAGCATCAGAAATAGACATACAAGGAAATGGAATTTCTATCTCTGATGGAGACTCAACACCTTCATTAACTGATGATACAGATTTTGGGAATCAAGATATTACAATAGGTTCAAACACAAATACGTTTACTATATATAATACAGGAACTGGATCTTTAAATTTAACTGGTGGACCTTTAGTAGCTATTGGAGGTACAAACTCTGGCGACTTTTCTGTTACTAGTACGCCAGAGTCAACAGTTTCAGGAGGAGGAAATACAACATTTATAATAACATTTAACCCAAGTGCCACAGGATTAAGAACAGCGACTGTAACTATAGCAAATGACGATTCTGATGAAAACCCATATACCTTTAACATTCAAGGAACAGGTACAACTACAACTCAAGAAATTAATATTCAAGGAAACAGTACAGATATTGCTACTGGAGACACAACACCATCAATTACAGACGATACAAATTTTGGAAGTGTACTAGAATCAGGTGGAACTAATGTAAACATTTTTACTATCCAAAACTTAGGAACAAGTAGTAGTTTAAATTTAACTGGAGTTTCTCCTTATGCTATAATTTCAGGTACTCATGCTAGTGATTTTACAGTGACTACAATACCTTCGTCTACAATAGGAGCAAGTAGCAGCACAACCTTTGCTATAACATTTGACCCTAGCGCTTTAGGATTAAGAACAGCAACGGTTACTATAACCAATAACGATAGTAACGAAAGTTCGTATACATTTAACATACAAGGTACTGGAGTTAATGTTACAGGTCCTGGTGGTATTGACACAAACCTAGAATTATGGTTAAAAGGTAATGCTGGTTTAAGCTATACTACAGGCCAACCTGTTACAACATGGCAAGATCAAACCAGTAATGGACATGATGCATCTGCCCCTGTAGTAGGTGTAGAACCAACCTACAGAGATGATCCTGCTTATAATATTAACTTTAACCCTGTAGTTGATTTTAATAACAATTCTTCTGCGTTCTCTTTAGATAGTGATTTTTCTTTTGATGACACCACAACAGAATTTTTACAAGGTTCAGGTGGTTATTATTCACAAGATGTATTTGTTGTTTTAATACCAAATGTAACAGTAAATGATTCCTTTGGAAGTATGGATGTCTTTTGTGGTGATGAAAACCTTGCAAATAATGAAACTGATGCTACTGGTATTGGTTTAGGAGCTTATTCAATTAGATTTTCTGGTGAAATTATTTCTTATGCACACGGAACTACAAGTAGTGGAAATGGTTATGGTGTTGCAGAAACTGGTACTGGAAATACTTATAGTAATGCAGGTATTATTAATGCTAGAAATAATAGTGGAACTACACAACAAGAACTATACTATAATGCAACAGATATAGAAACAACACAAAATGATGTACCTGACTTTGCTAATGTTAACAACTCTCGATATTGGATTGGAAGAAGTGAAGGCTGGGAAGCTACTACCGATGCACGAATTGCTGAAATAATTACATACTCTTCTCGTAAAAGTGATGCAGACTTAACTCAAGAACGTAATAGAATACAATCTTACTTAGCTATAAAATACGGAATTACTCTAGGTTTAAACGGTACGTCTCAAGATTATGTTGATAGTAATGGAAATATAATTTGGGATCAATCTGCAAATAGTGGCTACAATTATAACATAGCTGGTATCGGTCTTGATTATTCTTCTGAATTAAACCAAAAGCAATCTAGCAGTATTAATAATGCTAATGACGGTTCAGGTCCTACGGAAGGTATTTTAACTATTGGTTTATCTGATATTTACACAACCAACAATAATAATATTTCAAATAACCCAACATCTTTAAATGACAAAGAGTTTTTAGTTTGGGGAGATAATGGTGTTGATTTAAATTTAGCTGCTGCAGTTGTATCTGTAGACATGAGTGCAGGTATTAGTGGTTTATCAACACCAGTAACTTTTACTGCAATGCAACGTGTTTGGAAAGTAGTAGAAAATGGTGGTGACATTCCTTCTTGTAAAGTAAGAATACCACAAAATGCTATTAGAAATATTAACCCTCCAGGAAGTTACTTAATGTTTATCTCAGATACTGGGGTTTTCGATCCAACAGCAGACTATAGAGTAATGACTCCAGATGGCAGTGGAAACCTAGAAGCTAATTATGATTTTGATGGTACAAAATATATCACCTTTGGATATGCTCCGCAAGTTATTGTTGAGCGCTCTGTATATTTTGATGGTGTAGCTGATTATATTGATATTGATGACACTTTTGATTTAAACACTACTGAATTCACTATCTCTTCTTGGATAAAACGAGATGCAGGTACTATAAATGCTTCAATCATATCAAAAAGAGATGCTGCCAATACTGAAGGATATGATTTAAGAATAAATGGTTCAGGAAGGCTAGAATTTACATTAAATGGTGGAGCAGCAACTATAACATCATCTGTGGACATTCCTGAAAACGAATGGCATCAAGTAGCTGTAATTTATAATAGTGGTACAGCAACATTATATATAGACGGAGTGCCAGATACAACAACAATAGCGACTTCTTTACCTGTACCAGTTGCTACTACACAATCATTCCTAATTGCTGCAGCTGATGGATATGATCCAAATACTACCGATTATTTCGCAGGAAACATTGATGAAGTAAGAGTATGGAACGTAGCACTATCTCAAGATCAATTGAGATATATTATGAATCAAGAAATCATGGAAATCATTGATGTTAGCGGAACATTAACTCCAACACTAATTCGAGGAAATATTCTTCCAATAGGAATTACTAAAAATGAAATAAACTCAATACCATGGTCAGATTTAGCTGGGTACTACCCCATGTCTGTCTACACTTATACAAATACCAATGATCATTCAGGAAATAATAAACAAGGTGCTTTAAGAAACTTAAATACAGTAGATAATCAAACAGCTCCATTGCCTTATGAATCGCAAGCAGCAGGTTCATGGGATACTGATGCAACTTGGTTAAATAATACCGTACAGACATTACCAAATGCCTTTTCTATTATTGATGGTACTACACCAATTGATTGGAATATTGTTGAAATAAATCATGACATTTACCTAGGAGCAACTCCTACTGCTGTTCGATCAAGAGATTGTTCTGTCGAAGGGTTAATAATAAATAGTGGAGATTTACAAGTTAATGGAGATACTACATCTAATACAGGTGTTGGGTTAACAGTAACACATTACCTTAAACTTGATGGCTCTATAGATCTTGAAGGAGAGTCACAACTTATCCAAACAACGGGAAGTGACTTAGATCCTACAAGTAATGGATCTTTAGAAAGAGATCAACAAGGAACGGCAGATACATACACTTATAACTATTGGTCTTCGCCTGTTGGTCAAATGAATAACACAACCAATAATAATAGTTTTAATGTAACCGACGTTTTTAACAATTTAAGTTTTCTAACATCAGGTTATAACGGAACTCCTTCTCCTCTAGCTATCGCTGATTATTGGATTTGGAAATTTAACAACTTACCTAGTGATGATTATGCTTCTTGGCAACATGTAAGAAGCACAGGATCCCTTTTAGTAGGTGAAGGGTTTACTATGAAAGGACCTGGGTCAGGTTCAATTTCTACGCCTGAAAACTATGTACTATTAGGAAAACCTAATAATGGTGATGTAAATTTACCTATTAGTGCTGGAAATGATTATCTAGTAGGTAACCCATACCCTTCAGCTATTGATGCTAATCAGTTTATTTTAGATAACGGTTCAACAATTGATGGAGCAGGTTCTACTACTGGAACTTTATATTTCTGGGAACACTGGGGAGGCAACTCTCATGTACTAGCTGCTTATCAAGGTGGGTATGCTACATACTCCTTAGCAGGAGGTGTACCAGCTGCGGCAATGGGTACAAATGACCCTGATGTTGGAACTGGTGGGACACCTACAAAAACACCTGGTCGCTATATTCCTGTTGCGCAAGGATTCTTTGTTACCGCAGAAGCTACAGGAACAATTCAATTTAATAATGGCCAACGTGTATTTGAAGCTGAAGGTTCTGCAAACTCTGTATTTGCTAAATCTACAGATAGTAAAACATCTAAGTCTACTGCTAATATTCAAGGTCTAGATCTAAGAAGTAAATTACGATTAGGATTTAATTCTGTTAACTCTATACGTAGACAACTTTTAATGACAGTAGATGAAGTTACAACTAAAGGTTTTGATTGGGGGTATGATGCACCATATAATGACAGTCAAGTAGATGACATGTATTGGATGATTGATAATAACAAGTACACCATACAAGGAATAGATTCTATTAACGAACAAACAATATTACCATTAGGTATACATACAAAAAATGATGGTGTAAATAGCATTACTATTGATAAACTAGATAATATTCCTAATAATTTAAATATTTATGTTCATGACAAAGAATTAGAAATCTATCATAATTTAAAAGAAAGCAATTATGATATTTTCTTAAACAGTGGTGAATATTTAGATCGCTTTGAAATTACATTTAGTAACGCATCATCTTTAAATACAAATGATTTTGAAAAATCTAATATTGAAGTATCCTTTTCAAATGAGAAAAGAAGTATTATTATTCAGAATCCTAATTCAAAAGATATTGAATATATAAACCTACATAATATACTTGGTCAGTCAATATATAACATTGACGCAAATACAAATGAAAGCTATATCGAACATAAAACACATTATATTAAAACTGGTGTTTATATAATTAAGTTAAAAACTTCAGAAGGAATATTTTCAAAAAAAGTATTAATTAAATAGTTAAATATATTTAAATCAATAAAAGTCCTGAAGGAGTTTTAGGACTTTTATATTTTAAAATGTTTTTTAAACTTCCTCTTTATCATTTATAATACTCTAAAACACAACTATTAAGTCTTTTTCCTTTTAATAGTAAGACAAAACCGTAAACTTAAAACTATTGTATAAAGATTTCTTTTTTTTCTTTTTCTTTCAATTAAAATCTTTATTTTGATAACGTAATATTTAACCAACCTTATTCCAATATGAAAAGATTATTACCCTTCTTAATTATTTTATTAAGTACATCAATTAGTTTCTCTCAAAGTCAAGATGAACAAAAAGCAGAAAAGTATTTATCCATTAAAAAAGAACTTACTTTTACTTTTAAAGTTAATAACCGTTCTGAATTGGATGCCTACACCAAAGACTTATCTATTGTTAATTTCGATGCTAAAACAAAAACTGTTACAGCATGGGCTAACGAAAATCAGTTTAGAGTGTTTCAATCTAAAAACATTTCTTTTAAAGTTCCTACAAGCGAAAATGAAGTAGATCCTAAT
>NZ_JBISCC010000030.1:0-646 GCF_044385915.1 Thalassobellus citreus
AACCGTTGTGCCTCATTTCCAAACTGAACGCTGAATGAAAATATTTCCGACTAATAATTACGAATTTGAACTGACAAAAGAAAGTACAAAAGCATTATCGGAATTAGAAAAAAACACTCTGATAACTGACTCACTCGTATCTGAATGGACTAAAAAAGCCTTTATCGGACAAGTAAATAATAACGGATTTAAGATAATCTCATCAAAACCTGGTCGAGGAGCTTTTTGTATTTTAGACGGTAAGTTGAAATCGAAAAAAGGAACTCTTGAAATTAGGATTCATAAAGCATTTAGAATAATGCTATCACTTATCTATTTATTTCCAATTATCGGATTTACAATAGCATTATTTACAAAGGAAAAAGAGATAATAATTTCATTGATATTTCCGACTTTAATGGCATTGGTCGTTTTTCGATTTATCTTTACGGAATTAGCATTTAGAATTATCTCAAGAAACGGATTAAAAAAATTAACAGAAATAATCGGAATTAATAAACTAGAAAAAACGAGGCACAACAAAGTATAAGAAATAATGCTTAATTTTATTACTAAATCAAAAAGATAGCGCGTATTTGGTCTCTCTGATTTTCCTGCGGAAAATCCTCGGACACAAAACCGCACTATCCTTATACACAACCGTTGT
>NZ_JBISCC010000047.1:0-453 GCF_044385915.1 Thalassobellus citreus
AACCGTTGGGTTTAATGCCCAAAAAAACGAACTAATAACAAAAAAGAGAAAAATGATTTATCTAGGAATGATTGGAGCTTGGCAACTAATTATAATATTAGTAGTTGTATTACTTGGAATTTTACCAACAATTATTGCTCTTGTCGACATATTAAAAAGTGAATTCACAGGAAACAATAAGATTGTTTGGCTTTTAGTAGTTTTATTTACAAACTTTTTTGGAACTATTTTATATTTCCTTATTGGGAGAGAACAGAAAATAAAAGAATAAACAGACTTTAAACAAGTTTACGGAATATAAACAAGGACTAAAATCATTTCGGACTTTTGAGCTTGTTTGCGGAACAAAATAAAATCGGACAAATAAAACGTCTGACTTTTGCCAGATTGCGGAAACAATATTTGACCGAAAAAATAAACTGACAAAAGTATTTATCTGACATAAAAAGCACT